>NZ_JBSIBX010000019.1:0-18081 GCF_058245105.1 Chryseobacterium sp. UF-81
CCCCCCCCCCCCCCCCCCCCCCCCCCCCCCCCCCCCCCCACGGCTTATATTTTTAGTGGTAAGCTTTTTTGAATTTCTCCACCATGCTGTCCAGATTATGACGCTGGACATATACACTCTTCACTTCCTGGTACCTCGGTGACTTATAAAAAACTTCGTGGAAATCCATGCTGCCATTTCCCACTTTCACTATTTTCTGTACATCGATATTCAGTTTTTTCAGCTCGTCTTTAAAGACTTTAAATTCATCTTGTATGTTGCTCATTTATATTTTTGGATTTTAATTAAAAAAAATCAATTTTACACTTGACACCCTGTAATTGTCCGGGGCAGTCCTTAAATTTGTAATAAAAATAATGAATTTTTCAATATAATCATCAGTCAACCTCTACTTTTTTACTTAAATTAATGATTTTGTATGGATTTTACATTTTTTTCTGGCGGTAAAATAATTTAAGCTTTTTGAAACTTCTCAAAAAATGTGTTGAAAAGCCTATTAATACAGGGAAAATCAACAATACAAAAACATAACAGATTAATTCATAAATTCGAAGAAGAAATAAGCTGTTAAAAGGATATGGATCAAGGTATATTCTAACCCCTACTAAACGAAGTTAAAAAATGAATGATATCAACAGAGAACACTGGGAAAACGTATACGAAACCAAAAATCCGGACCAGGTAAGCTGGACGCAGAAAAAGCCACAGCCCTCCCTGGATTTAATCCATTCCTTCGGTTTGGGAAAAAATGCCAAGATCATTGATATAGGAGGTGGGGACAGCAATCTCGTTGATTGTCTTCTTGAGGAAGGCTATGAAAATATTACTGTCCTTGATATTTCCTCCACAGCTTTGGAAAAGGCAAAAAAAAGGTTAGGAAAAAAAGCTGATAAAATAACCTGGATTGTTTCAGACATTACAGCATTTGAACCCCGGGAGTCCTATGATATCTGGCACGACAGGGCTGCTTTCCATTTTTTAACGACTCCTCAACAGGTTTCCCAGTATATCAAAATAGCAGGTAAAAGTGTAACCGGGTTTATGATTTTGGGAACTTTTTCGAAAAACGGCCCTTCAAAATGCAGTGGGCTCGATATTCAACAATACGATGAAGAATCGCTGCCAGCAAAGTTTGAGTCAGATTTTGAAAAAATACAATGCCTTACAGAAAATCATACAACTCCTTTTGGTACAGTACAGAATTTTATCTTCTGCTGTTTTAAAAAAATTTAGATACTGATTTAAAGAGTATTCAATAAAAATAGTTTCCTCTTTTAAGTCTTTTTTATAAAAACAGACACGACCTGGCGCTACCATATTCCCTTATTAATACATATTCTTTCAATTTTATAATTTTTCCAAACAAATTCAACACCAATTAAATCAATATAATAGAAAATATCGTTTTTTGTTATTTATTTTATTATTTTTAACACACTACAATTTAATAATATAATATATGAAAAAACTACTATTAATCATTGTTTCAGGTTTAGCCTGTTCAAATTTTTATTCACAGAAAGTTGAATTCCAGGAGTGCGGGACGGATGAACTGATGCGAAAACATTACGAAAGACACCCTGAAGAGAAGGCTCAGGACGATGCTTTTAACCTGGAATTATCAAAACTGATCAAAAGCGGAAAATTTTCCAACACTCTTAACAAAAATCAAGTGTATGAAATCCCTGTCGTAGTCCATGTAGTGAGCGACGGAAGTGCCATTGGAACAGTCAATAACAAATCTGATGCAGATATCATTGCATGGATTAACTATAGCAATGGGGTGTTTGAGGGAAGCTCATCCAGCGGGATGGCCGGAACCAGCGCTGTTCTGCCCGTGAGATTTGTCTTTGCCAAAGTGGATCCAAGCTGTAACCCAACCAACGGCATCAACAGAATCAATGCTTCTCATCTTCCAAAATATGTAAGCGGGGGAGTGAATGACGATAATACCACCAATGCGGTTCCTGCTACCGACATCACAGCATTGGGGATGTGGGACACCAGCAAGTATTATAACATCTATGTCGTTAAAAAACTGACTTCCAACGCAGGAGCTCTTAACGGATATGCGTACTATCCAGGAGGCAGCAAGGACTATTCTTTCATGGCAACCAGTGCCTCTGCAGTGAATAAACAGACTTTAGCCCATGAATTCGGGCATGCGCTCGGTCTTCGCCACACGCACGAAGGTTACAATGAATCTACCGGAGCCTGCCCTACGGACACAGACTGTACACTGCAGGGAGACCTGGTTTGTGATACTGAACCTATGAAAAGCCTTTACCACTCTTCTGTTCCCAGCAGCTGCCAGACCGGACAGATCAATCCTTGTACGAGCCAGCTGTACGCCGGCGGACAGAGAAATGTAATGGCTTATACATACTGCTTCAGGGATCTGTTTACACAGGGACAGACGAATAGAGCCACTGCACAGCTGTTGCAGTACAGACAGTCTTTGATCAACTCTCCTGTTGCATCCTCAACGACACCTGATAACAGTGTTGTACTGACATCAGCTTGTACTCCTTCTTCTATAACGAATCCGGGAGGCTTTAATATAGGAGTTACTTCTGTGAAATTCGCAAGTATTAATAACTACTCTGCCAATTACAAGCAGGCTTCCAATAATTTCTATGAAAATTTTACGGGAAATTACTGCTCCGGTATTTCAAAAACTACAATTCCATCCAATACCGCAACAACGCTTACCGTTGCACCGGGAACCAGCAACCTGCATATTATCAAAGCTTACATAGATTACAATAATGACGGACAGTTTAATGAGACCACAGAACTTGTGCTTAATCAAAGCGCAGTAAGCAGCGGTTCTGTTGCCACTGCCTCCGTAACTCCTCCTGCAGGCGCTGTAACCAATACGCCATTAAGAATGCGAGTAATCGGTGAATTTAACGGAACAGCTGTTACCGCCTGCTACACTCCAAAATACGGACAGGTAGAGGATTATTCTGTGATTATCACATCTCAGAATGTGTTGGCTGCTGAAAGTGTAAGGAAGCATACCAATGCGGAGATCTTAAAAGACGAGAGTTTTGTACAGGTAAAAAGTGATCTTAAAATTTCCACTGTTCATATCTACGATGCTTCGGGAAGGCTTTTGACCGGCAGAACAGATATAAAATCCTCTGAATTCAGGTTTCCTGTCAATGAGAAAAATACCGTCATCACGGTAACGGCAGTTTTGGAAAACGGGAAAGTGATCAATAAGAAATTAAAATTTTAAATAACGGATTACAAACAAAAAAGAGAGCTCCAGGCTCTCTTTTTTTATTTATCAAATCATGTTGATTCTATGATTTTTGATTTTCTTCTTCCAACTCTACTTCGTGTCTCAACTGGGCTTTGTAAAGTGTTGAGTAATATCCGTTACGGTCAAGAAGTTCGAGATGCTTTCCTTCTTCTACGATTTTACCATGCTCCATTACAATGATTTTATCTGCCTTTTCAATGGTGGAAAGCCTGTGGGCAATGATGATAGATGTTCTGTTTTTCGTAATTTTTTCTGTTGCCCTCTGGATCAGTTTTTCACTTTCATGGTCTATAGACGAAGTGGCTTCATCCAGAATAAGGATTTTAGGGTCGGATAAATAAGCTCTCAGGAAGGACAACAGCTGTCTCTGACCTAAGGAAATAGAGGATCCTCTTTCGCTTACCACAAAATCATATCCTCCCGGAAGCTGCTCAATAAACTGATCTACTTCAATTTCTTTTGCCCCGGCTTTTATTTTGTCCAAAGTGATGCTTTCATCCCCAAAGGCAAGATTTTCAAAAATGCTGCCGTGGAAAAGGAATACATCCTGCAGAACCACTCCGATATGGCTTCTCAGATTATAAAGCTCGTAGTCTTTTACATCCACATCATCAATTATAATCTTCCCGGAATTAATATCATAAAGTCTTGTGATAAGGCTGATAATGGTAGATTTTCCCGCACCGGTCGCTCCTACAATAGCAACAGTCTCGCCCGGATTTACTTTAAAATCAATTCCTTTCAGCACTTCCTGCTTGTCATCGTACGCAAAATGCACCTTCTCGAACTCAATTTTACCGTCGAAGTGATCTTTCTTCACCGTTCCTGTATTGGGCATGGCATAATCTTCATCCATGACACCTAATACTCTTTCTGCTCCTACAATTCCTCTCTGGATATTATTAAAACGGTCTGCAATCTGTCTTAGCGGACGGATCAGCATGGAAATATACTGGATAAATGCAATAACAACTCCGGCACTGATTGTGATATACCCCCCATAAAACAGGATAAATCCGATAAATAAAGAAGATATAAGCTCCACTACCGGAAAAAATAAGGAGAAGATGAATACCGTTCTCAGTAAGGCACTTTTGAGGGTAATATTAATATCATCGAATTTTTTAAATTCTGCATCCTGCCTGTTGAAAACCTGAATTATTGACATTCCAGCCAGTCTTTCCTGTACAAAAGAGTTCTGATTGGCCGTCCATGTTCTTTCATCTCCAAATGCTTTTTTCAGTCTTTTCTGGAAAAATCTGGTAATCATCACCATTAAAGGCAGGATCGCCAATGTAATATAGCTTAGATGCACATTGGTATTGAACATCATGATCAGGACAAATGCAATTCTTAGAATATCTCCGAAAACCATCAGGAAACCGTCTGTATACACCGTAGCGATGGTCTCTACATCCCCTACAGCACGGGTTACAAGCTGCCCGATAGGTGTTTTATCAAAAAATGACGTTCTGAAATAGATCAGCTTTGCATAAAGTCTTTCACGGATATCACGGATAACATTCTGCGAAATAAAATTTGAAAAGTAAACTAAGAAAAAGTTTAAAATAGTTTCTGCAAAAACCAAACCTACCAGGATATATATATGCTTCATCATCAAAGCATTATCCTTCAGTTTGGTGATATCATTATCGACCACCTCCATGGTAAGATAAGGTCTGTAGGTAGAAACTACGGACAGTAAGACAGAAATAATTAAAGTAAGGATGAACCAGGACCGGAATTTCATTCCTATAAAGAACAGCCTCTTAACAATTCCCCAGGTATCTTGTTTTTTCATTGTACGAGTTGAAGAAAGAATTTAAAATTCTATGCAAAAATAAGACTTTAAAATTTGACAGCCTTTAGAAGTTGATCAAATCGTCATAGAAAATTTCAGATAAAGGTTATTTACAATATGAATATAATAAGCGATCTTCTAGTCACGGCATACATTATAAATTTTTATCACCAATCTTTTCAATTTCCAGAGAAGGTTTACCCATATGTTCTTTCACAAACTTCTTTTCAAGAAAATAGTAAACGCCATATACGGCTGCAATTGAAATGATCCAGCTGATAATATTCACGAAGGAAAATCCGGTATAATCCACATCCACAGAAGCAGGATCTGTAAGACCTTTGTAAATTCCATAAGAAAAACCAAAGACCAGCTGCGTTCCTAAATACACTCCAATTGCTAAAAGTCCATAATGCCATTTTGTTTTTCCGAACTTTTCAGCAAGCTGTGCATAATACCTGTAAGCTCCGATAAGAATTAAAATTGATAACATAATTTGTATTTTATATATTTAACATTCAGACTATCTTATTTTATGAAATAATGCAATAATTTCCACAGAATAATCACTGATTGCTAAAATAACTTTTTTTTCAATACTGTAAAACAAAAGAACATCCGTAAAATCACTGAAATTTTGTCACAGGATTAAAATTCGTATCCTACATCCACAAGAAACAATCCATGGCCCGGCGCTGAAGTTCCGGCAGCATTACGGTTTTTATCCTCAATGATGGTACGCAGAGCTTCCGGTTTTATTTTTCCGCTTCCGATCTCCACCATCGTTCCTACAATAGCACGGACCATGTTTCTCAGGAAGCGGTTGGCTGAAACCGTAAACTTAAGTTCTGTTCCATCCTGCTCCCACTCTGCTTTGTACATTTTACAGATATTCGTTTTATTGTCCGTTTTTAATTTAGCAAAGCTTGTAAAATCTTCATATTCAAATAAAATCTTACAGGCTTCATTCATTTTGTTAATATCCAGCGGCCTTTTCCAATGCTGCCATGCCGATTCCTGGGTAAAAGGATTTTTCGCGAGGGAAATATAATATTCGTAGGTTCTGTACGTAGCATCAAAACGGGCATGAAAATCATCTTTAACCTTAAAGATCCGTTTTATAGAAATATCGGGAGGTAAGAAACTGTTTAATTTATAAGGAAGATTCATTTCATCCACAGGTCGTTCCGTGTCAAAATGGGCAAATATTTTTTTAGCATGAACGCCTGTATCCGTCCTTCCGGCACCTGTCGTTTTAACTTCTTCTCTTAATATCGTGGAAAGTGCTTTTTCCAGTTCTTCCTGTACAGAAACTGCATCCGGTTGTATCTGATAACCGAAATAATTTTTTCCGTTGTAAGAAAATTCAATAAAGTATCTCAATGTAGTATAATAACTCCACAAAAATACTTTAATTTAATGAAATATTTGTTGAAAAGTCTTTGAGAATATTACTTAAAATCCTTATGAAAATTCCTATTTTTGCAGACGTATGAAAAGATGGTACCTTTATCCTTTTTCCCTCGGTTATCATTTGGTAACGGGTATCCGAAACACAATGTATGATCTGGGAGTTTTTAAGACGACTAAGTTCAAGACCCCGATAATTAATGTCGGTAATCTTTCTGTGGGCGGAAGCGGAAAATCGCCTATGGTGATGTATCTCGCCCAATATCTGTCTAAACATTACAGGACAGGAGTACTCTCACGCGGCTATGGAAGACTGACGAAAGGGTATGAAGTTACGAACTATGAAAGCAACTATAAAATCGTAGGAGATGAAGCCATGCAGCTTTTTGAGCGCTTCAAAAACCGTTTTGTCATTGCCGTTTCAGAAGAAAGGGTTCCCGGAGCCAAAAAGGTAATTGGAGATATGGATCTTGATGTTCTTGTTCTGGATGATGCCATGCAGCACAGAGCCATCAAAGCGGGATTCAATATTCTGATGACAGATTTTAATGATCCTTACTTTAAAGATCATCTTCTTCCGGCCGGAGATCTGAGGGAATCCAGAAACGGAGCCAAAAGAGCAGATATTATCATGGTAAGCAAATGCCCTGATGAGCTTACCGAAGAAACCAAACGTTATTATATTTCAAGGATCAGACCTTCTTATAATCAAAAAGTATTCTTTTCATCCATCGGTTATGACGAAAATGTGTACGGAAAAGATAAAATGCTTCCGGACAATAACCTGAACTATTATGACATCCTTCTGATTACAGGAATTGCCAACCCCAAACCGCTTCTGGAGCATCTGGCTAAATTTTCGCAGCGGGTTAAACATTTAAAATTCAGGGACCATCATAATTTTACGGATGACGACATCAAAAATATCACCGCAGAATATAAAAAATTAGGCGAATATAAGCTGATCCTGACCACGGAGAAAGATTATGTACGTCTGAAAACTTTTGACTATCTTAGAGACATTGTTTACTACTGGCCTATTAATGTTATCATTGATAAAAAGGAAGAATTCAACCAAATCATCTTAGATTATGTTAGAAAAAATTAAGCAGACCGCCGATTTCATCAAAAATACAATCAAAGAGATTCCCGATTTTGCTGTTGTTTTAGGATCCGGATTGGGAAAACTGCAGGATGAAGTGGAAGCCATTCATATTTTGGAATATCCTGAAATCCCTAATTTCCCTCAAACCACTGTTGTTGGGCACGGAGGAAAATTAATCTACGGAATTCTTAATGGCAAAAAGGTTCTGATGATGAGCGGCCGTTTTCATTATTACGAAGGCCACTCCATGGAAACAGTGACTTTCCCGATAAGAGTTTTCCATCTGTTGGGTATTAAAAACCTCATTCTTTCCAATGCCTGTGGCGGCGTAAATCCTGCTTATAATGTTGCTGATATCGTTATTTTAAAAGACCATATCAATATGATGCCTGAACATCCGCTTCGTGGTAAAAATATTGAATCGTTCGGACCGCGTTTCGTGGATATGAGCGAACCTTACAACAAAAAAATGATCGCTGCCGCCGAAAAGGCTGCCGCTGAAAACAATATTAAAATCCACCAGGGAGTGTACGTAGCACTACAGGGACCAACTTTTGAAACACCTGCTGAATATGGCATGATTAAGGCCATTGGTGGTGATATGGTAGGCATGAGCACTGTTCCGGAAGTAATAGTTGCCAGGCATATGGACATGGATGTTTTCTGCATCTCTGTGATTACAGACCTTGGCGGACCGGATATAGCCTTTGCCGTTTCCCACAAGGAAGTTCTGAATGCAGCCAATAAAGCCATGCCGAATGTGATCGCTGTCGTAAAAGGCCTGATCAAAAATTATCAGTAGATCTTTATAGAAATTTTCAATCTCATAAATTTTTCCTAATTCATAAGAAATCAATCTCCAATTGCGTTTCATTGTTTAGATTTGTATAAATGAAATTGAAAGAATGAAAAAGTTCGCATTAATTCTTACGATCAGTATTTTCGGTCTGGGCTCTGCACAGCAGCAACCGAAAATTCTAAAAACCAGTTTCTCCAAAGAAGCGCTGGTACAGAAGCTGGAAGATGAGCAAGGAAAAGATACCACCATTCAGCAGATTCTTGATCAACATAAAGGAAAAGTTTTAGTGATTGATTTCTGGGCCGGATGGTGCAGAGATTGCTTAAAGGCACTTCCAAAAGCTGAAGAGCTTGAAAAAAACAATCCGAATGTAGATTTTGTCTTCCTTTCACTGGAAAGATCAAAAGAAGGTTTTGATAAAAGCCTGGACAGATTCAATATGAAGGACAAGGATAATTACTGGTTCGCTTCGGGCTGGAAAAATGATTTTAACAATTATATCGACCTCAACTGGATACCTAGATATATAGTGGTGGACCAGAAGTCTTCCATCGCAAAATACTATGCTATTTCCCCAGAAGATCCGGAAATACAGGAAACCATCAACCACCTTTTACAATAATGATCACAAGAAAAGCTACAGAACAGGATCTGAAGGTCCTTTTAGAATTTGAGCAGGGAATCGTTTCTGCAGAAAGACCATTTAACAGTACTCTTATGGATGGAGAGATCCATTATTATGATCTGCTTCACCTGATAAGATCTGAAGAAGCCCTTGTACTTGTTACCGAAGAGGAAAACGAAATCATAGCCTCCGGTTATGCACGAATCAAAAAACCGGAAAATAATTATTCCAATTTCGATCGATATGCTTACCTGGGATTTATGTATGTAAAGCCTGAACACAGAGGAAAAGGAGTTAATAAGCTGATCCTCGATGAACTGATCAGCTGGGCAAAATCCAAAGACATTTCTGAAGTAAGACTTGATGTGTACGCACAAAACGAATCTGCTGTAAAAGCCTATGAAAAAGCAGGATTTGAATCATTACTCGTTACGATGAGAATGAAAACGTAATAATCCTTTTCGAAATAAGACTTTCTCTTTTCAATGATGTCAGGAAGTTTGAAGTTGGAAGAGGGAAGTTATCGTAGTCCGACAGCAAAGTTTTTTAACCGGATGATCAAATTTGCACCGAACTCAAATTAATTATAATTCAATTCAAAATAAATGAATCCATATCTTTGCGGTATGGATTCTTCTTTTTCCACCCGTAAGATTATTCATGTTGATATGGATGCATTTTATGCTTCTGTGGAACAGCATGATAATCCTTCACTTAAGGGGAAACCTATTGCTGTAGGAGGGGAACACCGGGGAGTCGTTGCAGCAGCCAGCTATGAAGCCAGAAAATATGGTGTACGGTCTGCAATGCCCAGCAAAACAGCCAAAGAAAAATGTCCTCATATCATTTTTGTAACACCTCGCTTTGCACGATACAAAGAAATATCCAAACAGATCCGCAACATTTTCCATGAATATACTGATCTTGTAGAACCTCTGTCTTTAGATGAAGCCTACCTTGATGTCACTGAAAATAAGAAAGACATAGAATCTGCCAATCAGATTGCCAGAGAGATCCGCCAGAAAATATTTGAGCAAACAGGACTTACCGCTTCTGCAGGTATATCCGTTAACAAATTTCTTGCAAAAGTAGCTTCCGATATCAATAAACCGAATGGTCAGAAAACCATTCATCCGGATAGAATTGAAGGTTTCCTTGAAGAGCTTCCTGTAGAAAAATTTTACGGCGTCGGAAAGGTTACGGCTAACAAAATGTTTAGTTTAGGAATTTATAAAGGAAAAGATTTAAAGAAAAAAACGCTTGAAGAGCTGGTGAGGCTTTTTGGAAAATCCGGCGGTTATTATTACAATGTAGTGCGCGGCATTCATAATTCTGAGGTAAAGCCGCACCGGATCCAGAAAAGTGTGGCTGTGGAGAGAACTTTCTTTGAAGATCTTTTTGATGACCAGTCGATTAATGAAAAACTGGAGCATCTGAGTCAGGAGCTTCACCAAAGGCTGCAAAAGAATAATATTCTGGGCAGGGCATTAACTTTAAAAATCAAGTATAAAGATTTTTCGCTTTTTACGAGAAGCTTTACAAAAGAAGAGTATTTCACTTCTCCTGAACAGTATTTCAGCACCGGAAAAAAACTCTGGGAACTAAGGCCATTTGATAAGCCTGTAAGATTGCTGGGCCTATCCCTCTCCCACCTCAACACCGAGGAAAAGAAACAGGTTTCTATTCAACTAAAAATCCCGTTCGAAGAGTTTGAGCGTGAATAGGTGAAAAATTTTCACTATATTGTAGTAACCAAATTACAGCCTATGAACCCGACAATGATTCAATTTTTCCACTGGTACTCTGAAGGAAATGGAAAATTATGGAAAGAAGCAGAAAAACAGGCCGCATATCTGGCAAAATTAGGAATTACTTCAGTATGGTTCCCTCCTGCCTATAAAGGAACAAATGCAGGCTATTCTGTAGGATACGATGCTTATGATCTGTATGACCTCGGAGAGTTTGACCAGAAAGGGAGCATTCCTACTAAATATGGCACCAGGAATGATTATATAAAAGCTATTAAAGCTTTAAAAAAGCAAAATATTGAGATAATCGTAGATATCGTCCTTGGGCATAAAGCCGGCGGTGACGAACTGGAAAAATTTAAAGCCGTAAAGGTAGATGAAAACAACAGGGAAAAAGTTATTTCCGATGTCATTGAGATAGAATCTTATACTAAATTCACGTTTCCCGGAAGAAAAAAAAAGTATTCTGATTTTGAATGGAACTTTACCTGCTTCAGCGGTGTGGATTATGCCGAAGGTATGGATTCACACATCTTTAAAATACAGTCTGAATACGGAAACGACTGGGAAGAGATGATTGACGATGAGAAAGGGAATTACGATTACCTGATGTACAACGACATCGAACACCGGAATCCTTTTGTACGAGAAGAGCTCAACAGCTGGGCAGAATGGTATTTTAACCTGACCGATTTTGACGGAGTAAGACTGGATGCCTTAAAACATATTTCATTTGACTTTTATAAGGAATGGCTGACCATGTTGCGCTCCAATTCCGGAAAAAACATTTTTGCAGTCGGAGAATACTGGGCTCCGGGGCAGCTTAATCTTCTGCAGAAATACATTGAGGTAACGGAAGGATGCATGAGCCTTTTTGACAGCTCACTGCAGAATAATTTCCATACTGCATCTCATGAAGGCAGCTCTTATGATCTCCGCAGGATTTTTGACCAAACCCTTACCCAGGCAGATCCGATGCATTCTGTAAGCCTTGTGGACAATCATGACACACAGCCTTTGCAGGATCTTGAAGCTCCGGTAGAATCATGGTTTAAACCATTGGCCTATGCATTGATTCTGCTTCGCGAAAATGGATATCCGTGTGTATTTTATCCTGACCTTTATGGTGCACATTATGTTGACAAGGGCAGAGATGGTAACGATCAGGAAATCTTCTTACAGAAAGTAGATGGCCTGGAAGAACTTCTTAAAGCAAGAAAGAATCATGCTTACGGAACACAGAGAGATTATTTTGAAGATGCCAACTGTTTGGGCTGGACGCGTGAAGGAGATGGTGAACATTCCGGATGTGCTGTGGTTTTAAGTAATAAGGAGGCTTACAGCAAACCTATGGAAATGGGAAAACAGTATGCAGGCAAAAGTTTCAAAGATTTACTTAAAAGATCCGAGGAAACGGTAATCATTGATGAGAACGGATGGGGAGATTTCCCGGTTCCTGCAGGAAATGTAAGTGTATGGGTCTCTGAGTAATTCCTACAATACATATAAAAGGCATACATATCAAAGAGTTATGTATGCCTTAAATTAATTTTACGAACAGAATAATTAGCAGTAGATGTACCGGCAATTCTCCATATTAATAGCCCATTCGCAGCAGTAGCCATCCTCGTTAGAGGTACAGCACACCCTGCCCCTGATGATTCCTTCGCCTTTTAGATTCTTAAGTTCCTTTCTCTCAAGCTTTCGTACGTTAGCAAAAAGTTTTGTTTTCATAATTAATAGATTTTGGTTTGGTTAGTTCTAATATACATAAAATATCATAATTATTGGCAAATGCGAATCACCAAATACCTGCGTAAGTCTATCTATTTCATCAACTAAACGTTCAAATGTTGCTTCTTCAAAAAAGCTGTTATCAGTTTATTTAAGAATTTATTTTTTGGATTTTCAGGATTTCAGGTCTTTCCGAATCATCAGAAATCTTCCCGGTTTTTGCAAATTCTGCCCAGAGCGCTCTTAATTTTTTGCCGTTCTCATCAATGTATTTCCATGGAATATCCTTTACCATTTCAGAGGATTTCCAGGCCGATTCATTTCCGAAAATCAAAGGAAGATCAATACAATGTGGAGCCCCGATAGGGCTGTTTTCTGATCTGGAATGAATTCTGAATAAATAAACGTTCCCTCCTGCCTTTGCATAGTTTTCCGCAAAAACCTTTGCCGGAGTCCCATAGATGAGTTCAGTCGTCTTTTCAACAGCTTTATCCAAAACTTTCAATCCAAAACCTTTCCCGAAATATTTATTTAAGGCATCAGAAGTTTTAAGGTAAAATGCCGTTTCATCATTATTCAGGCCAATCAGTACATCATATTTTCCAGCATTAGATTTCCATTTTTCTACTGATTCTTCTTCTTTGCATAAAGGTGGGAATCCATATTGTGTACCAAAAGGCATAGCCGCTTTCAAGCCGTATTTAATGACGGACGGCACATATTTCTTATATTCATCCATCATTTTAAAGATATCTGTTTCGTCTTTCAGTCCTTCGGTCTTTTTTAAAAATTCGGCGGACATTTTCTGCCTTTTATGGCGTAAACCCAACGGAGCGCTCTGGATAATCACTCTTTGAAATAGATCTTCAACCCCTTCGGAAATCATAAGGTGAGCAATGGCATCACCGCCTGAAGACTGGCCTAAAAGAGTAATATTTTCAGGATCGCCACCAAATTCTGAGATATAGGTTTGTATCCATTTTAATGCTTCTATGATATCAAAGAGCCCCAAATTAGGCGGCCTTTTGTCGCCTCCCAGAAATCCTAAAAGCCCGAGCCTATAGGAAACGGTAACTACAATGATCTGCTGTTCCCGCACCCAGTCACTGGGATCAGAGGTAGGAAGATCACCACATCCGATCTCATGAGAACCTCCGTGGATCCAGACTACAACAGGAAGCTTTTCACGATCTGTAATGCTGTCGGGAAGGAAGACTGAAAGATACTGTGTGGATTCATCAGGATGAAAATGCTCAATAGGAGTAGGACCAATCATTTTTTCCACTAACGGACTAATCGCCTGCGGACAAACAGGAGTTTTATCCGGGAATATGATTTCTGAAGGCGAAGGCTGCTCTGCAACAGGTTTTTGAAATCTTTCAGAGCGCGCATACCGGATGCTTCCGGCTCTGATAATACCGTTGTTCTTTAATGCAATAACTTTCCCGAAAGAGGTCTGAAAAATGTGGGTTGTGGTCTGCTCAACGGTCATTTTAAAAACTTTGAAAAATTCTATCTATTAAAATTAATTCAGTTTTTTGAAATGAGAAAATTTTTGCATTGATTTAATGCTCAAAATGCAAGACTTTTATATCATTAATTTATCAGTTCAATGTTTTGTATTCACTGGGAGAAATGCCAACTTTAGCTTTGAATAATCTCGTAAAATGCTGCGGATACTTAAATCCGAGATCATAAGAAATTTCACTGATCGATTTTGACGGATTCAGGATCTGTTCTTTGGCAATATCGATCAGCTTATTATGAATAAATTCCTGAGCAGAAACTCCTAATTCTTTTTTAATCAGGTCTCCAAAGTAATTGGCAGACAGGTTCAGCTTTTCGGCAAAGTAATTGACCATCGGAAAACCGATATTTTTTGGATTGTCAGATTTCAAATATTCATCCACCAGATTTTCAAATTTTCCAATAACCCCCTGGTTGACATGATCTCTTGTAATAAACTGACGGTCGTAGAACCGCATACAGTAATTTAAAAACAGTTCAATATTGTTGACGATTAATGATTTGCTGTGCTTGTCGATGGATTGTTCGAGCTCCAGTTTTATATTTTTAAAACATTCGAGAACAATTTCCCTTTCTTTTTCCGAAAGATGCAATGCCTCGTGTACGTCATAGGAAAAGAAGCTATAATCTTTGATATTCTTGCCAAGATTGGTTCCTTTGATGAGATCAGGATGAAACAGCAATGCATATCCGCCCGGCTGTATAGATTTTCCGTCGTTGGTAACCCCGCTTACCTGTCCCGGAGCAATAAAGACCAGTGTGCCTTCCTGGTAATCATAGCTGTGCTTTCCGTAATGCATGTCGCCACAGATTACATCTTTCAGAAAAACGGTATAAAAAGTATAGGTTCTTTTGTACTGGCATATAGGATCGGATTTTGCAAAATCTACCACACTTACCAGCGGATGCAGCGTTTCATGATTCACCATTTTATTGTAATCTGAAATACTGTTTACTTTTTCAACTTCCTGATCTTCCATTGACTATCTTTTTAAGCTTATTCAAAATTACCACTTTCCTGCGGACCTTTTTATAGGGTCTGTAAAATTGGTAAGTATTTCGGTAATCTGTATAAGTTGTGTTTACTTAAAAGTGTCGACTTTTGTACTGTTATGGAAACATTCAATACAAATATTTTTCCCAAAGGAGAAAAAGCGCCCGAAGACTATTTTTCGGGAGGCACTGCCTGGGTCCAGATTTTAAAACCTAATGAAGATGATTTGAACTGCCAGATCGGAAATGTCATTTTTGAACCCGGATGCAGAAATAACTGGCATTCCCACGGTGGGGGCCAGATTTTAATTGTAACTTCAGGAACAGGATTTTATCAGGAAAAAGGGAAGCCGGCACAGGTTTTACATCCTGGAGATGTAGTGAATATCCTTCCTGGTATCATCCATTGGCATGGTGCGTCCGCAGACAGTGAGTTCACGCATATTGCCATCAATCCCAATACTCAGGACGGTATTGTGGAATGGCTGGAACCTGTAAGTGATGAAGAATACAATAATTTATAACTGAACTTAATTAAACATAAATTAAATAAATCAATGAGCACAATCACAGTAAAAGCCTATGGGGCAGGGTCTACTACGGCAGACCTGAAAGAGATGAATATTGAAAGAAGAGAAACAACACCTAAAGATGTAGAAATTGAAATTCTATACTGCGGGGTTTGCCATTCTGATCTTCATACTGCAAGAAATGACTGGGGCGGAACTATGTATCCAACAGTTCCCGGCCACGAAATTGTAGGCAGAATTACCAATATAGGAAGTGAGGTTTCTAAATTTAAAGTGGGAGATCTTGCAGCAGTAGGATGTCTGGTAGATTCATGCGGAACCTGCGACAGCTGTAAGAAGGATCTTGAACAGTATTGCCTGAACGGGTTTACAGGAACTTATAACGGCCCTGACAAGCATTTGGGAGGTCATACTTTCGGAGGATATTCTGAAAAAGTAGTTGTAGATGAAAGCTTTGTTTTAAGGGTCCCTGAAAACTTAGACCTGGCAGCTGTAGCACCATTACTTTGTGCAGGTATTACTACATGGTCGCCGTTAAGACACTGGAATGTTGGCCCTAACTCTAAAGTGGCAGTTGTTGGATTAGGAGGATTGGGTCATATGGCAATCAAACTGGCCAAAGGTTTGGGAGCCGAGGTTACTTTATTCTCAAGAACTCCGGGAAAAACGGATGATGCCAAGCAGTTGGGTGCAGATCACGTGGTTATTTCTACAGATGATGAGCACATGAATTCTGTAAAAGGAAAATTCGATGTGATTATTGATACTGTTCCTTATGTACACGATGTAAATCCTTATGTGGCCACCTTAAACATCAGCGGAACACTTGTTTTAGTAGGATATTTAGGTGGTTTGGAACCTATCTTGAACACGGTTCCTATGATCATGGGAAGAAGGTCTGTAGCGGCTTCTTTAATCGGAGGTATTGCTGAAACCCAGGAAATGTTAGATTTCTGTGGTGAACATAATATTGTTTCTGAAATTGAGATCATCAAAATGCAGGAGATCAATGAAGCGTATGAAAGAATGCTGAAAAGCGATGTAAGATACCGCTTCGTTATTGATATGAAATCTTTATCATAATTTTCAGATATCAAAATAAAAGACTCTTCGCTGAAGGGTCTTTTTTTATTGATATTAATACGCTTTTTTCATATCCTGAAAAGCCCAGTCTGCCATTGCATCGATGACAGGAGCCAGCTTGAGGCCTGCTTTGCTCAGTTCGTAAGTAACATGTGGGGGAACTACTGGCTTTGCTGTTCTGATAATCAGCCCATCCGCCTCTAATTGTTTAAGATGCTGAATCAGCATTTTTTCCGTCACCTCAGGAATCGCTCTTTTTAACTCGCTGTATCTCTTCTCTCCTGTTGAAAGGTTGAACAGAATAATAGGCTTCCAAAAACCGCCTATTTTTTCCATCACATACATTACCGGGCACTGTTCCAATATATTTTTTCTGTTCTGCTGAATGGTAGAACTTTCTTTAATTGCTGTCATGATACATACTTTAGGGTAAGTACTTGTATAAAAGTAAGTACAAATATAACTTTGTATGAAGAAATAAACAACATTTAATATGAAAATTATTGTAACCGGTTCTTTAGGGAACACCGCAAAACCGTTAGCACAGCAATTAATTGCAGAAGGGCACGACATTACTGTAATTAGTAGCAGTGAAGCCAAAAAAAGTGAAATTGAATCTTTAGGGGCAAAAGCCGCCATCGGCTCTATTACTGATGTAGATTTTTTAGTTAAAGCATTTGAAGGTGCTGATTCCGTATTTGCAATGACTCCCCCAATTATGGGTGAGACTAATATTGTTGAAAATACAGTGAATGCAGGAAAAAATTATGCTGAAGCTATTGCCAGAACAGGGGTCAGGAGAGTTGTCATGCTAAGCAGTGTGGGAGCTGACTCTCCGGTTGAAAACGGTCCCATTAAAGGGCTTCATCATATTGAAAAACTATACACCGGTCTGGAAAATACTTCCGTTACCTTTCTAAGGGCAGGCTATTTCTACATAAATTTCTTCAATGACATTCCATTGATTAAAAATGCAGGGATTATCGGCGGGAATTATCCTGAAAATGTAGATATCCCATTGGTGCATCCAACAGATATTGCCAAGGCTGCCGCTGAGGAATTAGTGAAAAATACAACCGGTAAAAACATCCGTTACGTGGTAAGCGATTCCCGCCCGCCAGCAGATTTTGCAAAAGTTCTAGGAACCGCCATTGGGAATCCGGAATTACCCTGGATTGAATTTACAGATGATCAGGCCTTAGATGGAATGGTGCAGGCAGGCCTGCCACAGGAAATGGCTGAACTTTATGTTGAAATGGGAAAAGGAATGAGAACCGGTGTTGTCCAGAAGGATTTTATGGAACAGGGATCTCCGGTTAAAGGCTCAATAAAACTGGAAGACTTTGCCCGCGAATTTGCCAATAAGTTTTAAGTTTGATTTCTTTTTTTCTGAAACCAGATAAATTTTCTAAAAACAGTTTCGGGGGGGGGGGGGGGGGGGGGGGGGGGGGGGGG